>NZ_CP159833.1:0-15000 GCF_047730175.1 Candidatus Marifrigoribacter sp. Uisw_064 | reverse complement strand
AAGAGGAACTGTTTTATCTTCAGAATTGATGTTCTCTAGTAATTGAGAAACGGTCATTTTTTCTAAACCTTGATATTTAGAATCTTTTTCAGTTGTTTTAATAAAATCCATGAGACAAAATTACAATAATAATTGAAATAGCATTTTACTCTACGGTATAATTAAATGTATACGTTTGGGAAATTCTAAAATAACCTAAAGGAAAATTTTCTGAATTCGTATTATTAATAACATTACCTCTTACGGTTGCAGGTTGTGTCTCAAATGGACCTCCTGTATCATCAGATCCTTGTTGTAGTAAAATCAACATGAAATTGTAAAACTGCCGATCTACTCCATATAGATTAAAGTCTATTTCATCATTAGTTTCTAAATCTTCTACAGAATAAATTCCAAATATCTGATTGCCATCAAAGAACACATCTTCATACGTATCTAAAACAGATCCTTTTTCGGATCTTGCTTCAAAAAAGTAATAATTTTCTTCACCTCCAGGATCTGTAAAAAACGCTTTAATTTCAACTTCATCACCTGTAAATCCACCGTCATTTCTTTGTTCTACAAATTCAATTGGGACAGAAGAGATTAACTGTTGAGTTGCTGTATAGATTTCATCATTATATAGAATTTCAAGAGTATAGTTTACATTAAATTCAGGTATTAGAGTATTTTTATAGACTCCAAACTCTATGTGTTCAAAATCAAAAATCTCTCCAGTATCAGAAGTAATTGTTACGATAGCATTTGTTACAAAAGGAATCTCATCATCGAAAAAAGGTGCTGTTGTAGTAAGCTTTACAGATGGGTTTGAAGTGCCGTCCTCTAAAAGATTGATACTTGCTTCAATCACTAAACGTGGTTCGCTTGTATTTAAATCTACCTCTATTACCTCTTCACATGAACAAAGTAATCCAAAAAATAATACTAAATAAATTGCTCTCATAGATTAAAATTTAAAATTATAGGTTACTGAAGGTATGATGCCAAAAATTGAAAGTTTGACTGCTTCATTTTTTTGAATATCAGTGTTTTCTCTAAATGAAACTGAGGCAGCATTTTTCCGGTTGTACAAATTATAGATACTGAAAACCCATTCACTTTTCCATCTTTTTTTCGAATTAGGTTTTGGGGTCCATGTTGCTGAAATGTCTATATGATGGTAAGAACTTAATCGACTACTATTTCTATCTTCATAGACAGGTATTACTAAGTCATTAAACTCATACTGACCTAAAGGATAGGTGGTTGGCTGACCTGTTTGGTATACTAAATTCGCTCCAAAAAGCCATTTTTTTGAAAATTCATATTGTGCTGTAATCGAAATGTCATGGGTTTTATCCCAAGGAGAATTATACCAATTGCCATTATTTATACCTGATTCTGTATTATTTCTGCCAGGTGTTTTTTGTTCACTTTTTGAAAGAGTATAAGCAATCCATCCTTTTAGTTTTCCTTTGTCTTTTCTGAAAAGTAGTTCTAAACCATAGGCTCTAGCTTCTCCTTTTAAAAGAATTTGTTCAACAGCATTGTTAGCAATTAAATCTGCATCATCTACATAATCTAATCGGTTGCTTACTTTTTTATAGAAAGATTCAACAGCAAAAGAATAATTATTAAACGTTTTAAAATATCCTATTGCAACTTGGTCCGCTAGTTGTGGCTCTATGTATTTACCACTAGGAACGTAAATGTCGAATGGAGTAGGAGAAGTAGTATTAGAAATTAAATGAATGTACTGACTCATTCTATTGTAGCTTAACTTTACTGAGGAAGTTTCATTTAATAGATATGCTATTGATAATCTTGGCTCTAAATTGGCAAACGATCTTATTGTTTCAGAACGTTTAAAGTTTAGCGTATCTATTGGAGATGCTTTTTGATAAATATCTAATTCTGAATTATAAATAATAGAGTTGCCATTTTCATAGACTTGTAATTCATCTTGCCCCAATCTATTAAATGTTGAAAGTCTTAAACCAGCTTGAATGGCTAATTTTTCAGATATTTTAAATTCAGCATCTACATATAAACCATTTTCAAAAGCAAACTTATCGGTTAATTTTAAAGGGTTGATACCTGAAGAATCGCCTAAGGGTTTAATATTACCGGGATTGAATTTGTAATAAATACTATTTAACCCATAATGAAGATCTATTTTATCTGAAAGATAATGGGTAAAATCATATTTTAAATTCATGTTTTGTATTCCACTATCAAACTGAAAATCTACAAAAGTAAGTTCTAAACCATAGTAATAATCTGAATAAATTAAAGAAAGGTTAGAGAACAATTTTTCATTAAATAAATGATTCCAACGCAAATTTAAAGTCGTATTCCCAAAGGTATTTGAAAAGCTATCGCTGATTCTAAAGACATCTCTACCAAAGTATCCAGAAAGGAATAGTTTATTATTATCGTTTACATTATAACTTACTTTGGTATTTAAATCGTAAAAATAAGCGATGTTATCATTATCAAACAAAGGAAGAAAAAGGTGTGCATAACTACTTCTACCTCCAATTAAGAAAGAGGCAGTGTCTTTTTTAATAGGGCCTTCCAATAATAATCTACTAGCCACTAAACCAATACCTCCAGTACCTTTAAATTTTTTCTTATTACCATCCTTCTGATAAATGTCTAAAACAGATGAAATTCGTCCGCCAAATTTAGCTGGAATTCCTCCTTTATATAAGGTGAGATCCTTAATTGCATCAGGATTAAAAACAGAGAAAAACCCAAATAGGTGAGAGGAACTATACAAAGTAGCTTCATCTAAAAGTACTAAATTTTGATCTGCAGCCCCACCACGTACATTAAATCCACTAGCTCCTTCGCCAGCATTTGTAACACCTGGTAATAAAGTTAAAGCTTTTAAAACATCAGCTTCACCTAAAACTACAGGGATGTTTTTTATTGTTTTAGAATTAAGTGTATTGACACTCATTTGAGGGTCACGAATGTTTAGTTTCTCGTTGTCTACCTCTATAATTACTGCATCTAATTGTTCTAGGTTTTCAGCAAGAGAAACATTTTTAATTATATTTTCTATTAAATTAATGGTAGTCTTTTCAGTATTAAACCCTAAACTACTGTAGAACACTTCATATTCACCTTCTAGTAATGTGATTGAATAATATCCATATTCGTTTGTAATTGCACCTGTTTGCAGGCTAGGAATTAAAACATTGACTCCAATTAAAGTTTCACCTGTTTCAGTTTCAATTAAGGTTCCACTTAACGTGTATTTTTCTTGACCAAAAAGAATATTGCTAAAAAGGAATAATAGGAAGAGTGTTTTTTTCAAGGATTTTTTTTTACAAAAATAAGCATAAAAAAAGCCTTCAGATATACGGAAGGCTTTTTTAAATATATTTTAACATCTACTAGTAATAAGTGAATCTTGTCAATTATATTTTAATGATTTTCTTTGTTATAGTAATACCATCAATAGTTTTAAATGATATTATATAAACACCACTGTTCATTAGGCTTAAATCTATAGCGCTATCAAGTCCTTTCAATTCATTCGAAAAAATAATTCGTCCTTGAAGATCTGAAATGCTATAATCGCTTATCCTTCCTAAAGTACGATCGTATGAAATAGTTATAGCTGCGGCAGTTGGATTTGGAAATACTTTTATTTTAGAAGCAAACGCTTCAATATCTTCAATTGACAGCACATTAAAAATAACTTCTATTTCTTCTGAACTTAATTCGCGATCGTACACTAGAATATCATCTAATGTCCCTGGAAACTGTCGATTAGGAGCATCAGCTTGAGTACCTACACTAAAAGGTAATGGACTTGCTGAAATAGGAGTATTGTTAGTAGCTGTGCCTACAAGTTCTCCGTTTATATATAGCTTTGAGTCTACACCATTATAAGTGGCAGCAACATGGGTCCATTCTCCTGTTGGAATAAACCCTGAATCGATAGGGGTTGGACCATTAACGTTCCAACGAACTCCTTGGTCTGGATTTAAACCTAAATAATAGCCGCCAGTTCCTGGACCGTTCCAGTTATTTAGAATCCCAGTCCAATCAACAATAGATTCACCTATTTCCATCCAAATACATAATGAAAAAGTACTATCCGAATCAAAGTTAAAAGCATTTGGGTTAGAAATTAGATCCAAGTATTCGTTAATGAAAAGTAACGCTCGATCTGATTCTCCAAATCGATCATCAGCAGGAAATAGTATTCCAATACCTGCTACCTCAAGATCGAGCTCCGATGGGCTTGAGTCTTCATATAAGCCATCATCTAAATTATAATGCCCAACCAATCCGTCTGTTGGTATCTGTGCATACCCTGAAAAAAATAAAGAAAGACACATTAGTATAAAAATAAATTGCTTTTTCATAATATATGGTGTGTTAGTTTTTATAAAAGTACATTATTTTTTTAATATATAATTTGAGGGCTAATACAATATAATTATGAGTAGTATTTTAAAATTAGAAAATAAAAAAGCCTTCAGGATAACTGAAGGCTTTTTATAAATATATTTTAGTTCCACTAATAATAAGTGAACCTTCTAACTTTAGCTATGTGTTTGGCTAACCTAATCACTTGATGGCTATAACCATATTCATTATCATACCAAACATATAATACACAGTTCTTACCATCCTCAGTAACGATCGTAGCTTTACTATCAAAAATTGATGGAGCAGAAGAACCAACGATATCGCTAGACACTAATTCATTGTTTAGAGAATATTTGATTTGCTCTACTAAATTACCTTCCATAGCATACCTTTTAATCATGGCATTTAATTCTTCTACAGTGGTATTTTTTTCAAGTCTTAAACTAAGAATTGCCAGCGATCCGTTTGGTACAGGAACACGAATTGCATTTGAGGTTAATTTTCCTTCAAAAGAAGGTAATGCTTTAGTTACGGCTTTTCCAGCACCAGTTTCGGTGATTACCATGTTTAAAGCTGCAGCACGACCTCTTCTATATTTCTTATGCATATTGTCTACCAAATTTTGGTCATTTGTATAAGCATGTATGGTTTCTAAGTGTCCATTTACAACGCCTAAAGTATCTTCCATTGCTTTAAGTACTGGTGTAATAGCGTTTGTAGTACAAGAAGCTGCAGAGAAAATATCTACTATATTTGGATCATGTTCTTTATGATTTACACCATGAACAATATTTGGAACTCCTTTCCCAGGAGCTGTTAATAATACTTTAGAAGCACCTTTAGATTTTAAGTGTCTTGCTAATTCAGCATCATCACGAAATGCGCCAGTATTGTCAATAATTAACGCATCTTTAATACCGTAAGCAGTATAGTCGATATCTTCTGGAGCATTTGCAGAAATTATATAAACAGTTGTACCATTAATTACAAGTGCTTTATTTTCAAGATCTACAGAAACTGTTCCATTAAAATCGTTATGAACTGAATCATACTGTAACAATGAAGCTCTTTTTTCTAACACAGTTTGGTCAATTGAACCTCTAGTTACAATGGCTCTTAATCTCATTTGTGAACCTTTACCAGCTTGAGACATTAATTCTCTAGCCAATAATCTTCCGATACGACCAAAACCGTATAATACAACATCTTTAGGTTTGATGGTATTTCCGTTTTTAGCATCTTTTAATTTGTCAGTTACAAAAGCTAAAGCATCTTCGTATTGATTATCTTGTAAATGATATTCGTAGGTTAATTTACCAATATCAAGTTTTGATGGAGGTAAATCTAATAAGCTAATTGCTTGTGCTATTTCAACAGAATCAAAAATAGAGATCGATTTTTCAACAAAATCTTTAGCGTATTTATGAAGATTTAAAATATCACTCACATTACGGTCTATTAATTGGTTTCTAAAAATCACCAATTCAATTGACTTGTCGTACCATAAGTCACTTACAATTTTAATAAATTCTACTGTTGCTTTACGGCGGTCGGTTTGAAAGGAAAGTTCTTTTTCATAAACATCAATAAAACTCATAGGTATGTGTTTTTTAAAGGGTTATAATTTTGTGCAAAAATACTTATTTATATATGATGGAGAAAGTTATTTGGCAAAATAAATACCCTTCAAAAAAAATAATATTTTCGAAGGGTATTTTTTCAATAATTTTAGGGGCTTATCTGAAAATAAAACTATTCATTTCTCCTTGCTGATCAATAAATGTAATTTTAATCGGATCATTTTTATGACGTGAATCCATAATTCTTTGTGCATCATTAATAGAAGAAACTTTTTTATCATTAATTTTAAAAATGATGACACCCGCTAAATTGTATTGTTCTATATCTCTTGTTAGGGCCCTATTTACTTTAACTCCATATGTTAAATCAAGATTTTTTAATTCGCTTTTAGCGGCATTTTTAATCTCTAAACCTAGGTCTTCTAATTCGTATGTTTCTAGTTTAACTAAAGTTACTGGAATATTTCTTTTTTCACCATTCCTTAGTAAGGTGACCTGTACTTCATCATTAGGGCGTTTAGAACCTAAATAGCCAACTAAATCTGAAAATTTACCAATTCTAATTCCGTCAACTTCTTTAATTATATCACCTTTTTCAATTCCACTTTTATCTGCTCCGCTACCTTTTTCAATACCGTTAACAAACACTCCTTCGGTTTCATTGATGCCCATATTATTTGCAAATTCTGAATTTAGGTTTCTTCCTGTAATTCCTAATATGCCACGTTGAACATCGCCAAACTCCATGATGTCTTCAATTACTTTACGCGCATTATTTGAAGGCACTGCAAATGAATATCCTACATAAGTTCCTGTTTCAGAAGTGATCGCAGTATTAATTCCAATCAACTCACCACTCGTGTTTACTAAAGCACCTCCGCTATTTCCTTTGTTTACTGCAGCATCCGTTTGTATAAACGACTGAGGATTCCCGTCAAATTCATTTAAATCACGTGCTTTAGCGCTTACAATTCCTGCAGTAACAGTAGAAGTGAGGTTGAAAGGATTACCGACGGCTAACACCCATTCTCCAATTTTTAATTCATTAGAATCTCCAAAAGGAATATAAGGTAATTCAACATCTGGCTCAACTTTAATTAAAGCAATATCAGTTTTTGGGTCTGTCCCAACCAATACAGCAGTATACGTTTTATTATTGTTTAATGTAACTTCAAGCTGAGTAGAATTATCAATTACATGATTGTTCGTTATTATATAACCATCGGGAGAAATAATCACTCCACTTCCTGATCCTATCATTGCTCTAGCTCTTCCTCCTCCAGAAAAGTATTCCCTGAGTGAAGTTGGTTGTTGGCTAATGGTTGTATTTTTAACATGTACTACAGCATGTACTGTTTTTTCTGCTGCGTCTGTGAAATCTATATTGGAGCTATTTAAAGTTGGGCTTTTATAACTTGTAGGTATAAAAGATGAAGTTTCACTTTGTGTCATAACAACAGTTGCATATTCTGGTTCTAAAAAGTATTTGTACCCTCCTAGTGTAACAGTACCAGCAATAATAGCTACTAATAATAAACGAAATATTTGTTTCATAGTTTTTAATTTTTAGATAATACATTGATAACATCAAATTGGAGATTATTAGTATGTAGGTAAAACACTTTAACTCGTATTTAACATCATAAAAACATTTTGTTAACTCTTTGCTTTTAGTACATTTGTTCTTCATGCAATTCACTTTTTATAAATATCAAGGAACCGGGAATGATTTTATTATAATAGACAATAGAACGTTATTGTTTCCGAAAGAAGATACTAAAACGATAGCGCAAATGTGCGACCGTAGGTTTGGTATTGGAGCTGATGGATTGTTATTATTTGAAAACCATGACGATTTAGACTTCAAAATGGTCTATTACAATGCAGATGGATATTTAGGCTCTATGTGTGGTAATGGAGGAAGATGTATGGTACATTTCGCTAACTATTTAAACGTCATTAAAAATAAAACAGTGTTTGAGGCTTCTGATGGAATACATGAAGCTTTTATTAAAAACGATTTGATTTCACTAAAAATGAACGATGTTTCAGAAATTAAAAAAGGTGAAAATTTTACATTTATGAATACAGGCTCTCCACATCATGTAGAGATGGTTGATGATTTAGTCAACTTTCCTGTAAAAGAGAAAGGGGAGTGGGTTCGTTTTAAAACCTACGGAAATGAAGGGGCAAATGTTAACTTTGTGTATCAATTAAATGACCAAGATTTTAGAGTTAGAACCTATGAGCGAGGTGTTGAAGATGAAACTTTATCTTGTGGTACTGGAGTAACAGCTGTAGCAATAGCAATGTATGAAACAAATAAAACCATCGCTAACAATATAACATTGCATACTGAAGGGGGTATTCTTGAAGTTCGATTTATAAAAGAGAATGAAAAATATACTTCAATTTATCTTTCAGGTCCAGCACAACAAGTTTTTAAAGGAGTATGGCAATGAAAACATTATTTGGAGCTAACATATATTTAAGAGCCTTAGAGCCCACCGATTTAGATTTTTTATTTAAAGTAGAAAATGATGAATCTCTTTGGGAAGTCAGTAATACTTCTACACCATTTTCAAAATTCATATTATCTCAATACTTAGAAAATTCACATCGTGATATTTTCGATATTAAACAACTTCGCTTAGTCATCTGTAAAAAAGAATCCAAAAAACCAATTGGTTGTATCGATTTATTTGAGTTTGAACCAAAACATCATAGAATTGGTATTGGATTAGTAATTTTTTCAGAAGAAGAAAAACAAAAAGGATATGCCTTACAATCTTTAGAATTATTGACAGGCTATGTTTTTCAGCATTTAAATGTTAGAACAGTGTTCGCTAATATTACGGAAAGTAATTTGGCAAGTATTCAACTTTTTGAAAAGGCTGGGTTTAGTAGCGTAGGAGTGAAGAAAGATTGGCTTTTTATACAAGGAGCTTATAAAAATGAAATTTTATATCAATTAATTAATAATGTACATTAAAAAAATAGTAGTTAGCATATTGCTTTTAGGATTAATAGGTATGGCAGCTTTTTCATATTATGTTTATAATGCGGTATTTATACCAAATACTGCCTTTAATAATGAAGAAGCACATATTTATATTCCCACTAACGCTGATTTTAAAGAAGTTTTAGCGGAATTACATCCTTTGCTGAAAGACGATATATCTTTTGAAGCAGTAGCAAACAGAAAAAAATATCCAGCAAATATAAAGCCAGGTCATTATGTGATTAAAAAAGGAATGAACAATAATGATATTGTAAATACAATACGCACTAATAACACTCCTGTAAAAGTAAAGTTTAATAATCAGGAAAGAATAGAAAACTTAGCAGGACATCTTTCTAGGCAAATTGAAATAGACAGTTTAGCAATTTTGAATGCAATGATAGCAGCTGATTTTTTAGCTAAGAATGATTTAAATAAACAAAATGTACTTTCACTATTTATTCCAAACACCTATGAAGTATATTGGAATATTACTGCTAAAGGTTTTTGTGACAAAATGCAAAAAGAATACAATCGCTTTTGGAATGATTCAAGACAGCAAAAAGCTAGTGCTATAGGAATGACTGCAGGTGAAGTTATATCATTAGCAGCAATTGTTCAAAAGGAAACAGCTAAAGTTGATGAACGCAAACGTGTCGCAGGGGTTTATATAAACCGAATAAAAAGAAGTATGTTACTTCAAGCAGATCCTACTGTTATTTATGCTAAAAAATTAACTGAGAATAATTTTGATCAGGAGATTAAAAGAGTATTGTATAAAGATTTGGAAATAGACTCACCTTATAATACCTATAAAAATATAGGATTACCGCCTGGTCCCATAACAATGCCAGATATAACATCTATAGATGCTGTGTTAAATTATGAAAACCATAATTATTTTTATTTTGTAGCAAACGTTGTGGATTTTGGATATCATAAATTTGCTAAAACATTTGCGCAACATAATAGAAACCGTCAAGAATATGTTCGTTGGATAAATAATCAAGGTGTAAACAGATAGTTTTATAATTAAAAGCTGCTTATTTATTATATGATTAATATCATTTCTCTCCCTTACCCCTAGTATTAATTTTGACCCAGAATTAGATGCTATTCGCATCAAGTATTTGATTAAGAAATATTTAACAGTCTATTAATCATATAATTGAAAAAGGTTGTATATTTGCGCACTGAAAAAAAAAGAGACAGGAATTCTCTTTAAATTTAAATAAAATGAAACGTAACATACTACAAATTAGTTTTTTACTTGTTATTTTGCTAGGTATTATGACAGGTTTTTCTAACAAGGTAGAAGCAGATTTATCACAGTACCAAATGAATGATTTGGAGCTTTGCTATGATGTGCCTAACGAAAATGAAGTAGATACTTTTATATTAGACTTACCTGATTACCATCTTTTTCTTGGAAAATCTTATGTGGGATTTAAAGAAGCTGTTGGATTTAAAGAGTCAAGAGGAGATTATTCCGTTACTAATGAATATGGTTATATGGGCAAATACCAATTTGGGAAAGGAACTCTTAAGATGATTGGTATTCATGATTCAAGCTATTTCTTGGAAGACACAAAGTTACAAGAACAAGCTTTTACTGCATATGCAGCACGAAATAAATGGATTTTAAGACGTGATATTAAACGTTATGTAGGCACTTATATACATGGAGTGAAAATCACAGAATCTGGAATTTTAGCAGCGGCACATTTAGGTGGTGCTGGAAATGTAAAAATTTATTTAAGAAGTGGTGGAATGAATAGCTTTAGTGATGCTTTTGGAACTTCTATTGGATACTATCTTAAAAAATTCTCAGGCTATGACACTTCATTTGTAATAGCAAATAAGAAAGCTACAGTATTATAATATAAATTATTTTTGAATAATAAATAAGGTGGGTCTTTTATGAAGGTCCACCTTTACTTTTTTCCATTCTTCTATTGTATTCGTTCTAATATATTCAGTAGGCAATGTAATATCACAAGCAACACATAATTTTGTTTGATGATGCAATGCTATTTTTAAACTTTCTAGCATTTGATTATTACGATAAGGTGTTTCAATAAAAGATTGAGATTGATTATATTCTATAGATAGCTTTTCTAGGCGTTTAAGTTCAATTTTTCGTTCTGCTTTGTCAATGGGTAAATACCCATTAAAAGCAAAATTTTGACCATTAAATCCACTAGCCATCATTGCTAAAAGAATAGAGGAGGGGCCAACTAAAGGAACAACTTTAATTCCTTTTAAATGCGCCTGTTGAACTATTAAGGCTCCAGGGTCGGCAATTCCCGGACATCCAGCATCTGAAATGACACCAACATCTTTCCCCTCAAAACAGGGTTCCAGCATTTCTGGAATTTCAATTTCATTGGTAAATTTATTAATCTGATTAATATCTAAATCAGATTGCGCTTTTTTAGGTGCAATGCTTTTAATAAACCTACGGGCATTCTTTTCGTGTTCTACAATATAGTAATCTATATTTTCGATTGCTTTTTTAACCAATAAAGGCAATACTTCCAAGGGGGAAGTATCACCTAATGTACATGGTATTAAATAAAGTTTACCTCTTTCAGGTTGCATTCAAATTTATTTAACAACTAATTTCTTAATAATAGATTGTCCGCTTTCTATTGTAGTTTTTACTAAATAAACACCGTCACTAAGGTGACTAATTGGGATTTGTTTTTCAGAAAGTGATATGTTTTTTTCAGTATAAAGAATACTTCCTTTTAAGTCCATTATTGAAATAGAACTTATTATATTATTGTTAGTAAGGCTTACTTGTAGACTTTCTGAAGCTGGATTAGGAGATAAAGTTAATTGGTTTGCTAGATCAAAATCTGGATTAGCTAACACTCCTCCTTGAACCTTATAAATACTTCCTTGGATATCTACGATATATAGTTCCTTATTAATGTCTTCTCCAAATGAAACCCAGATTCCACCATAATCACCAAGATTGACAATGTTCTCTGTTCCATCTAAATATTGAATATCACCATTTCCTGTGGTTGCAAAAATATAAACGCCTGCAATATCGGAGTACATTGTTCCTCTATATACATATCCACCTACCACATTACAAAAGCACTCAGGTATCGGGAATACTGCTACAGGAAAAGTCATTTCAGACATTGGAACACATCCTGCTGTATTGAAAGGATCATCTCCTTCATAACAACGCCATCCATAGTTAAGATCGGCTTCTGTAGAGTGTACACGGTTTATTTCTTCAAATGCATTTTGACCCACATCTCCAATCCATAAATCTCCAGTGGTTTCATCAAAAGTATATCTCCAAGGGTTTCTTAAGCCAATAGCCCAAATCTCATCACGACCTTCAGGATTTCCTACATAAGGATTGTCTACAGGGATTCCATAATTTTCTCCACCTCCTGGGTTATCAACATCGATACGTAGCATTTTACCTAATAATTCTAATGGATTTTGTGCACGATTACCTGGATCACCTCCGCTACCTCCATCACCTGTACCAATATATAAAAAGCCATCAGGTCCAAAAGCGACATTACCACCATTGTGGTTTCCAAAAGGCTGAGCAATCGTCATTAATATTAATTCTGAACTGTCATCCCCTAAGTCGGGATTCCCAGCATCTACATTAAACCTAGAAATAACTGTATTACCAGAATTGTTCGTGTAATTAACAAAAAAGTAACCGTTATTAGCATAATCAGGATGAAAATCAAGACCTAAAAGACCTCTTTCACCACCGCTCGAAATTTGACTGTCAATATCTAAAAAGGGGGTAGGATTCACTGAACCATCAGGATTAATAATTTTAATTACTCCATCTTGCTCAATAACAAATAAGCGATCATCTCCAGCATTTTCAATACCTAAGGGGCTTGATAGTCCATCGGCAAATAACTCAATATCCACAGTTTGTGAAAATGAAAGTGTGCTAACTAGTAATAATAAAATAATTGGAATATAATTTTTCATAGTTTTCATTTTTTTACTAAAGTAACAAAATCATTTTGATAAAAGCTTAAAGACGATTCACTATTTTTTCGCAAGCTTTATCCAGCATTTGGTATACTTGATCAAAACCTTGATTTCCTCCATAATAGGGGTCTGGAACATCTACATTTTCACCAGGAAATAATTCATCTAAAATAAGTTGGACCTTTGTTTTGTCTTTTTCAGATTGAGCTAATTTAACAACATTATCGTAATTTGAATTATCCATTACGAATATATAATCGAACATGGAAAAATCTTGTGAATTAAATTGTCTGCCTTTTTGATTTGAAATATTTAGACCATTTTTTTTTGCCACTCCTATACTTCTAGGATCCGGAGGATTACCTACATGCCAATGTCCAGTTCCTGCAGAATCAACAAATACTTTTGAAGCATCAACTTTGGATTTCAATATGCCTTCCGCTAAAGGAGAACGACATATATTGCCTAAGCAGACCATGAGAACTTTTGTTTTCATATTTTAAAGTATTTCAATTTATAAAATGAAATTACTATAAAGTAAGTTTCTTATTTAAATCTTCTACGTATTTTCTGAATTGTTTATCCGTACTAGAAAGATTATTTACGGTCTTGCAAGCGTGCAGTACTGTAGCATGATCACGTTGTCCAATTTGAGATCCAATTGAAGCTAAAGATGCTTTTGTGAATTTCTTAGCAAAAAACATGGCTAATTGTCTAGCTTGAACAATATGACGTTTTCTTGTTTTAGATTGGAGTGTATCAATATCCATTTGAAAATATTCACTAACCACTTTCTGAATGTATTCTATGGATACTTCTCTTTTGGTATGTTTTACATAATTTTCAACAATCTTTCTTGCAAGCTCTATGGTAATTTCTTTTTTATTGAAAGAAGAATGAGCGATTAAAGAAATAATAGCACCTTCTAATTCTCTAATATTCGTTTTAATATTATTCGCTAAAAACTCAACAATTTCTTCAGGCATTTCAACTCCATCTCGGTATAGCTTATTTTTAATTATAGCAACGCGAGTATCATAATCAGGATGATTTAATTCAGCTGA
This sequence comes from Candidatus Marifrigoribacter sp. Uisw_064, assembly GCF_047730175.1. GTDB lineage: Bacteria > Bacteroidota > Bacteroidia > Flavobacteriales > Flavobacteriaceae > Marifrigoribacter. The sequence goes on along the minus strand of NZ_CP159833.1, from coordinate 994 downwards.
AAGTCCCCATTTAAAACGAGATAATAAACGTTGTTCAATATCAATCATGTCAACAGGTGCTTTATCACTTGTTAAGATCACTTGTTTTCCGTTTTGATGTAAATGATTGAATATATGGAAGAAAACATCTTGTGTTCCTGCTTTACCAGAAAGTAATTGAATGTCATCTACAATTAATATATCTATAATTTGATAGAAGTGAATAAAATCGTTTCTATTATTCTTTTTTACAGATTCTATATATTGTTGCGTAAATTTTTCAGCAGAAATATAAAGCACTGTTTTTTCTGGATATTTATCTTTTATTTCAACTCCAATAGCGTGTGCTAAATGTGTTTTACCTAGACCAACGCCACCAAAAACTAATAATGGATTAAATGAGGTTCCACCAGGTTTATTTGCAACTGCCATTCCTGCGGAACGAGCGAGTCTATTTGAATCACCTTCTAAGAAACTTTCAAAATTATAATTTGGGTTTAATTGAGATTCAATTTTTACATTTCTAATTCCTGGAATTACAAATGGATTTTTTAATTCAGGGCTTTTATTTTTAAGAGGAACATCAACATCTTGAGATTTTAAATGGCCTCTATTTGCGCTTGGAATTTTTTCAGTAAAAGGTTTTTTATTGCCATAAGTGTTCTCCATTTTAATAATGTAGACCAACTTAGCTTTTTCTCCTAATTCTTTAGTAAGAGCTACCTTTAAAATTTTAACGTAATGCTCTTCTAGCCATTCATAGAAAAATTTACTAGGAACTTGAATGCTTAGTGCATCATCCGTTAATTTAACTGCTTTTATTGGCTCAAACCAAGTTTTGTAAGCTTGAGCGGTAATGTTGTCTTCGATAAAGTCAAGACAGTTTTTCCATACCGTGTTAGCAGTTTTGCTCATAGTTTAATTTGAAGAGTTGTTAGTTATTTATGCTATTAAGAAAAGTGATAATATCTGGTTACTTAAAGATTTCTTAACATTGCAAATATGTGAACAAAAA